>NZ_JABERK010000095.1:0-8220 GCF_013004315.1 Acinetobacter sp. ANC 5378 | reverse complement strand
AAACATTTTCGGATATTAACAGAACGCTATAGAAACAGACGGAAACGATTTGGTCTAAGAATGAATTTAATTGCTGGAATGGTGAATTGGATGCTCTTAAATTAACTTTCGCAAGAGATCTAATATATGTAGGCATATTTTTTATCACCTATATTTATATCAGCTATCGTGCCATTCAATCTAGACGATCAGATTATATTTTTTTAGCGATTTGCTTAACTGGAATTGTCAGTTTTGCTATCATTGATACGCTATTGTTATTGTCGAAATCATCTTCTGATGTACAACCATTATCACCCTATACCTCACCGATTATTAGTTTCTTTGTGGTGGTTATATTGGGCGCGAGATTGACACGCAATGTAAAAAAAATAGAAACATTTAATACCGAATTAAAAGTCAAAGTTAAACAGGCGGAAGAAAATTTAAGTTCAAGTTTGAATGAAAAACATCAATTGGAACTTGAGAATGTGAAGTTGCAAGAAAGAATACATTTATCTCATGATTTACATGACGGTTTGGGGGCATCATTGGTTCGCTCCATGATTTTAGTGGATCAAAGTGCACATAATATTCCGAATCAGCAATTTTTATCGATGCTCAAATTACTTAGAGATGATTTAAGGCAAATTATTGATAATGGTTCATCTGCTGATAATAAAATTCCCGTCAGTCCAGTCATGTGGGTTGCACCGGTCAGACACCGTTTTAGTCAGCTGATGGATGAGTTAGATATTCATTCTAAATGGGCTTTTCCTCGTGAGTGGCAGGCTGTACCCACAGCGCTCCAGTGTTTGACCTTGATTCGTGTGTTGGAAGAAAGTTTAACCAATGTGATTAAGCACAGTCAGGCAAAAAATGTGAAAGTATCGATGACTTATCTTGTAGAAAATCAATTAATTTTGACCATACAGGATGATGGCGTGGGTTTTGATACGGATTGTGTGGCACAACAGGGATTAAGTATTGGGATGCGTAGCATGAAAATGCGCTTAGAACGTATAGGGGCGGAACTTAACTTATCTTCTGAAGGGGGTTGTACGATAATTCAAGCCATTGTTCAGCTTAAATGATTTTATGTATGCAGTTGAAACTAAGCTTGTAACAAAGAAGTTGTCACTGGGAGATAAGGCTAATCCTAGCCTTTAAAATGTCGGCGTTCATTGCTCTATCTAAAAAAAGATAATTATTAAAAATAAATTTTGGTGACAAGATAAGGGGGAGGCGTAATGAATGATAATTTAAAATTACATAATATTCAGCAACTCGAGGATTTAAAGACTTTAAATATAAAAGATTTGAATCAACTTTTTAAAATAGGAACCTGTCCGAAGATTGAATCTTTAAATGGCAGTGCCAAAGGTAGGGTGATTAAACCCGTCTGGTTTAAGCGTTTAAATCTTTGGCGAGGTAAAGTATTTAATCTTTCTTCTACAGGAGAATTAACAGGACTGAATCGATTGGGGATCGGTCAAATTGAAACCCAAAGATATCAATTTAATGCTCGTACCGGAAAATCACTATTTAGTGACCAAGATGTTTTGATTATCAATCATGATTTATCTGCTAATCCCAATTGGGTCAGGCGTTATCATGATGAAATGGTGCAAATAGATACCCATATTTATTTAGCAACTTCATATTATCGAGTTGGGAAAAAACTAAAATTTGTAAGTTATTTTGCTTTTGATTTTTCTAAAAAATAAACTTTAATGCTTCTAGAATATAAAAAAGGGGAAATCTAATTTCCCCTTTTTGCCTGATTTATTCTTGCTCTGTAGCAGGTAATAACATCAGAATCGATTCATTTAACAAGTTTACGATGTCTTCCAACATATCTGGATCATAAAGATTTTCATCGAGTAATACTGAACTGCCATCAGCCAATTGTTTTAAAATCGGTGCAAACGCATCTGAAATATAAATGCCTTCACCATTGGCCCAGAACAGCAACTCATCTTCGTCTTCAGTATAAAGTAGACGTGATGCCGGCTCAAGAATGAGAGAATAACTTTGATCCAACGCTTCTTCCAAATCACCTGTACCAATGGCTTCCGCCTCTGGAATGTTTTCAGGATATTTCGGTTCCGACATCAGGCTCATGAGTGCATCTTCAAGCACGGTTGGATTTTGCAATTGAGCTAAAAGTTCTGCTTTTAAATACTCAAGTTCAGCCTGACTGATTTGACCGATCGGGCTGATTTTGTCGCGAATAATGTCGGTCAGTGGATTTTTAAGCAGCTGGTCGGCAGCAAATTTATCACTGACGCGATCCATCATTTCCGCCACATTTGGCATACGGAAACCAAATGAGTAGGTCAGACAGTCATCTTCTGCTACGCCGTAATGAGATAGACCTGGTGGTACATAGAGCAAATCGCCCGGCGCTAAAACCTCATCAAAATTGACCTCCATCTCTGGCAGTAATTTTAACGGCTGGCCTGCAACAAATTCGCTTTCAGCATTGCACATTTGACCTAACTGCCAGCGACGATGTCCATGACCCTGCACTAAAAACACATCGTAAAAATCGAAATGTTTACCGACTGAGCCGCCTTTTGGGGCATATGACACCATGATGTCATCACGACGCCACTGCGGAATAAAAGGGAATTTTTTCCAAAGTTCAGCAAGGTCAAAAGAGTAATGATCCACAGCTTGTACCAGTAAAGTCCAAAGCTTGGGCATCTTCTGGAAATCAGCTTTCGTTAAAGGCGATGATTTCACAGACCATTGGTTTGGATCTTTATCTTTTTGTTTGATTAAACGGGCACTGACATTTTCATCCAGTGCAAGTTCCATCACATCGTTAGGTTCTAACAGATTCGCAATTTCAGGAAGCGCATTACGTACCAGTAATGGTTTTTTTTGCCAATATTCGGCAAGAAATTGTTCAGCGGTAATTCCGCCTAATACATCTAAAGGTTGAGACATAAATACAGCCTAAAATTAAGGAACTAAAATATTCAATTGACGCAGGATATGACACAGCTGAATCATCGGCATACCCATTAGCGTGGTTTGGTCTTGCCCATTCATTTGCTCAAACAGGCTAATACCCAAACTTTCACATTTGAAACTACCGGCGCACATTAAAGGTTGTTCTACTTCAATATAACGTTCAATTTCAGCAAGACTGAGTTTGCGAAATTTGACCTTGTAGTGTTCAACCAGCGTTTGTTCAAAGCCAGTTGACTGCTGTTGAACACTTAATGCGGTACTGAAATAAACAATTTTATCGGAATTGGCTTGTAATTGTTTCACTGCTTTTTCAACCGTTAGTGGTTTGCCAATAAAAATATCCGGTGCACCTTCACGCCAAGCGACCTGGTCTGATCCAATCACTATCGCTTCTGGAAATTGTTCTGAAATGGCTTTGGCTTTTTCAAAAGCCAGTCGTTTGGCCAAATGATCCGCATGATTTTCACCACGCGGAGATTCATCAATATCAGGCACAATGCTTTGATAGTCGATGCACAGGCGGTTCATCAGGTCTTTACGGGTTTGGCTGCTTGAAGCCAAAATAATTTGGGGAGTACTCATCACACTGCATATTCCATCAGCACATCAAGCGGAACATAGGAGAGCACAGCTTGATGGCAAGCTTGAATTTTAATGGGAGGGGCGATACCGGCCTGGTATGCTTCAACCCAACGGGTCACACAAATACACCAAAAATCACCGGGCTCTAAACCTGGGAAATCGACTTCTGGTAATGGTGTGATCAAGTCATTACCTACTTTTTGCGAAAAATTAAGAAACTCAGCGGTCATTTGTGCACACATTGTATGCTGACCTAGATCTGTTGTCGCAGTATGACAAAAGCCGTTACGAAAATATCCGGTAATAGGAGCATAGCAACAGCTAGCCATAGGTTCGCCTAAAACATTTAAACGATTGATATTTGGATCTGGGTGAATAGACATAAGCTCTAAATCATGATGTGGCTTTTGACTATCATAATCAAAACTTTGCCTTTCGACAGCTTTTATGCAAAAGAAGCTAACCTTTTTCTACATAATCATTTAAAATCGGGCGGTTTTTATATCTATAAAGAGAGCTATACATGAATTTTCAGCGTATGACTGACCTCGATTTAACAGGTAAACGCGTTCTTATTCGTGAAGATTTAAACGTACCTGTAAAAAATGGTGAAATCACAAGCGATGCACGTTTACGCGCGGCGCTTCCTACAATTAAAGCAGCGGTACAAAAAGGCGCTGCGGTAATGGTTTGTTCTCACCTAGGTCGTCCCGTTGAAGGTAAACCTAAACCAGAACAGTCTTTAGCTCCTGTTGCTGCTTATTTGACTCAAGCTTTGGGTCAAGACGTTAAATTATTAACTGACTACTTAGATGGTGTTGAAGTTGCCGCAGGTCAGGTGGTATTGCTTGAAAACGTGCGTTTCAACCCGGGTGAAAAGAAAAACAATCCTGAACTTGCACAAAAATATGCAGCACTTTGCGATGTATTCGTGATGGATGCATTTGGTACTGCGCACCGTGCAGAAGCTTCGACTGAAGGCGTAGCGCGCTTTGCCGCTGTTGCAGCAGCAGGGCCGTTACTTGCAGCTGAACTGGATGCTCTAGGTCGTGCACTTAAAACCCCTGAAAAACCAATGGTTGCGATTGTTGCCGGTTCTAAAGTTTCAACTAAACTGGACGTGTTAACTTCACTTTCTGATATTTGTGACCAAATTATTGTTGGTGGTGGTATTGCCAATACCTTCCTGGCTGCTGCTGGCTACAATGTGGGTAAATCATTGTGTGAAAATGATTTGATCGACACAGCCAAAGCAATTGCTGCAAAAGTATCAGTTCCACTTCCAACAGACGTTGTGGTTGCAGATGCAGCTGAAATCGACTTTGCTGATTTCTTGGGTTCCTTGGCTAAAGCAAAAGCAGTGGTTAAAAATGTTGCTGATGTCAGCGACAACGACATGATTTTAGACGTTGGTCCAGAAACTGCAAAAGCATTTGCTGAAATTATCAAAACTTCAAAAACCATTCTTTGGAATGGTCCAGTGGGTGTATTTGAAGTCGATCAATTCGGTGAAGGCACCAAAGCATTGTCTTTAGCGATTGCTGAATCTGCTGGTTTCTCTATTGCAGGTGGTGGCGATACTTTAGCTGCAATCGACAAATATGAAGTGGCTGACAAAATTGGTTATATCTCTACCGGTGGTGGTGCTTTCCTTGAGTTTGTAGAAGGCAAAACACTTCCTGCAGTTGCGGTACTACTTGAACGTGCTTAATCTTTAGATCTGAAGCTTTAAATTAGCTCAAGCCATAAAGTAAAAATGACAAAAGGTTGACTACAGTCAGCCTTTTGTCATTTTGGAATACATATTTTAGTCATCAAAATGAAATATATCTGCAATAAAATTACGTTCATTAAATCTCCTGTCCTAGGAAAATCTGATGAACTTGAAATTAACACTTGCAGCACTCCTTATTGCACCTTTAGCTTTAACTGCTTGTGCCAAGAAAGATGAAGCTCCAAAAAATGATGCAGCTGCAACAGCAGCCGTAGAAGAAAAAGTTACGCCAGAGCAACAAGCGGCAATCGACTCACTGGACAAACCTGTTCTGGATGAAAAAAATACAGATGTACCTGCGGAAATAGCCAATGCGAATGCAGATGAAGCAACTCCTGCAGCCGAAGCCGCAGCTTCTGAAGCCACTGCACCTTAAGTTTGTGGTGTTTTATTTAAAAGTCCCTGCATAAGCAGGGATTTTTTTTGAAATAGTGTTTTTTATTACTGAATTGAAAGCAATCAGCATGTAGAATATGGGGCATCAACTGGGAGGACATTATGGCACTTATATCATTGCGCCAGCTCTTGGATCACGCCGGCGAACACAACTACGGCGTACCAGCTTTTAACGTAAACAACTTAGAACAAATGCGCGCAATTATGTTAGCCGCAGACGAAACGAATTCACCTGTTATTGTTCAGGCATCTGCGGGTGCTCGTAAATATGCAGGCGCTCCGTTCTTACGTCATTTAATTTTGGCAGCAATTGAAGAGTGGCCACATATTCCAGTGGTTATGCATCAAGATCATGGTACTGACCCTGATGTATGCCAACGCTCGATCCAGTTGGGCTTTTCATCGGTAATGATGGACGGTTCATTGGGTGCAGACGGTAAAACACCGACAAGTTACGAATACAATGTCGATGTAACGCGTCGTACAGTTCAAATGGCACACGCTTGCGGTGTTTCAGTTGAAGGTGAAATTGGTTGCCTGGGTAGCCTTGAAACCGGTATGGCGGGTGAAGAAGATGGCGTAGGCGCGGAAGGCGTTCTTGACCATTCTCAGCTTTTAACTTCAGTTGAAGAAGCGACTCAATTCGTTGCAGATACCAATGTCGATGCTTTGGCAATTGCAGTCGGTACTTCACACGGTGCGTACAAATTCACACGTCCACCTACAGGTGATATTTTAGCGATTGACCGCATTAAAGAAATTCATGCGGCATTGCCAAATACCCATCTTGTGATGCACGGTTCAAGCTCTGTGCCACAAGAATGGTTGGCTGTGATCAATGAATTCGGCGGTGACATCAAAGAAACTTATGGTGTGCCGGTTGAGCAACTGGTTGAAGCAATCAAACATGGTGTGCGTAAAATCAATATCGACACTGACTTGCGTTTGGCTTCTACTGGTGCGATGCGTCGTATGATGGCGGAAAAACCAAGCGAATTCGATCCACGTAAATTCTTCTCTGCGACTGTTGATGCAATGAAGCAAATCTGTGTAGATCGTTACACAGCATTTGATACTGCGGGTCATGCAGACAAGATTCGTCCAATTTCTTTAGAGAAAATGGTGAATCGTTATAAATAATCATTAAAGATTATCTATAATCAAAAGCCCACATCTATTGTGGGCTTTTTTATATCTAACCCTAAACCATTATATATAAGGAAAATAAGGCAAAAGATGGAACTTATATTTGCTGCGGCCTGCTGTAGTGTCGTCATCTCAATTCTTTTAAAGCTCGCTAAAGGCAAAGGTTTTGATGCACTCCAAATGATTGTCTGGAACTACGCTTCAGCCAGTCTATTGTGTTTTTTATGGTTTAAGCCAGATCTGCAGCATATTTCTATGTTCAATACGCCGTGGTGGTTAATTGTTGCCTTAGGCATTTTGCTGCCGAGTATTTTTTTGTGTTTAGCTAAATCATTGCAATATGCGGGCATTATTAAAACTGAAATTGCCCAGCGCTTATCTGTGGTTTTATCGCTATTGGCAGCATTTTTTATTTTTCATGAACAGTTCAACACCTTAAAAAGCATGGGTATTGCTTTGGGTATTGCAGCAGTACTGAGTATTTTATTTACACATCAAAAAGCCGAAACAGGGCAGCCATCTTCAAAACAGGCGATGTTATATCTGGCATTGGTCTGGTCTGGATACGCCTTAATTGATGTATTGCTCAAGTACACCACCGGCTTAGGCGTACAGTTTACCGTCGCCCTAAACTTGATGTTTATCTGTGCTTTTGTATTGTCACTGGCTTATATTGCAATGACCACAAAAACTGCGGGTAGCAAAAAGAACATTCTGGCCGGACTAGGTTTGGGTGTACTGAATTTTGCCAATATTGCACTGTATGTCAAAGCGCATATTTTATTGAAAGACACACCTGCAATTGTGTTTGCAGGTATGAATATTCTTGTGGTGCTATTTGGTGCATTAAGTGGCTTAATTATCTTTAAAGAAAAATTAAAACCCGCTACCGCTGTAGGTTTGGTTTTAGGTTTGGTTAGTGTGATTTTCCTAGCTTATGCGATATCTGCTTGAATAATGTTTTTGCAAAAGTTTTCGGATGTTTCACGATGTCTATGGTGTCGGCTGTACCAAGCAGCAAGCCAGCCTGCTTGCAGTCTGGACAGGTGGGGTAAAAAGAAATCGCATTGGTGGAATATTGATACATATAAATTTTATTGCAGTGTGTGCATTCAAATTTCATCGGCATTTTAGTTGTAGCAGCAATCATGATGTGAACCACCTTTTATTTTTGCGCAAATATACCTCAATATTGTTGCAAGAATAAGACCTGAAATGACATAAAAGGGGGTTATAACCCACTGCTGTCCCACAATTTTTCATAAAAGGAGGCTCAATTGAGCTTCCTTTTGTTTTATCGGTATTTTATCGGGCATGAATAAAGCTTTTAAGGTTTTTCTCTCAAACAGATTTACTTGGAT
>NZ_JABERK010000094.1:0-17677 GCF_013004315.1 Acinetobacter sp. ANC 5378 | reverse complement strand
CATTTGAATGATTTCTTCTTGGTCTACGTGCCATAAAATACTCCATATATTGATGTTTATAACATCATTTGGGGAGCAAAATATCACTTATAAGTGTTGTTCAAATTTCCTGATCCACCTCTATTCGATCCGTCGATTGATATATCTAAAAATATTATTTCAAAAAACATTCCGTATTGGTTCATGCTAATTTTTACAGTAATTATAATATTGATAATAGATAAATATTTACAGTGACATTTTAGTTGGGGAATAACATCATTTAAAAAAAATTTAACTACTTTCAAACTTATCAAGCAGGTTAATCTAAGCTAGCATATCGTAACTCTGCAAGTATTAGATGAATCATCTCCCATGCTTTACCCCATGCCCAAAAAAATCCAACTTGCACCATCACAAGCCAAATGGCAGCTTTCATCAATTGAATCTGTCCTAGTGTTGGTAGGATTGCAAAATTTAAGGATGATGGCAGGAATACAAGACACTGACCTAATGACTCATCTGATCCAGATCAGTAACAAAGCCAAAGCACTGGATATTCCAATTGTTGATTTGTACGGTGATGATTTGATGCAGGGGATGCAACAACTCGGTGAATATGCATCATCTCATCCACAACTGATTTTTGCTGGGCAGGTCACGCCGATGCTGAAACAGATTTTGCCGCACCTGCAAAGTGTAACAGAGCAAATCTGTGTAGTTGATGATGCAATTTTATTGTCGAATCAAGATCAGCATATTCAATGGATTGAAAATATCTCGGCACAAGGTTTGCATCACATGAATAGCTATAGTTTGGCTCGGCTATGGGACTTAAGTGCGCCGTCTAGTTATGTGCTTTCCACCAAAGGGATTATGCTTGCCGTCGCTGAACAACTGAACATGGATGCACTTGAAATTGATCCTTATGTTGATTTGAAACAATACGGTCTGGATTCTGTAGCTATTGTCACCTTGGTCGGTGTTTGGCGCGCGCATGGTGCAAATGTGCGATATGAAGATGTTTTAGAACATGCTTCTTTGCATGAGCTGGCGGGTTTTATATTGCAATCAGCGCGTTCATAACGCGCGATTGAAATTTTTTTTGCTTAAAATCGGAAAATCCGTCGCCAATTCCAGCTTTGTGCATTGTAATTCTGTGCCAAGCTTTCTATTATTGCCGGCTCGTTTTCGCGATCAGCCTGGGATTGAACATTGAGTAATTTTCTAACCGAACATCTGATACATCGTGATCAAGATTTTATGGTCATCCATAAACCAGCAGGTGTACTCACTGTTCCCGGTAAAACTGAAGATTTGCAAGATTGCGTCATCAACAGATTATTAAAAATAGAACCGAAAACATTACTGATTCATCGTCTGGATCGTGATACTTCAGGTATTCTGGTTTTTGGTCTGACTAAGTGGGGACAAAAAACCATTTCCCGTCAGTTTCAGGAACGCCAAACAGAAAAAACCTATCAAGCACTGGTTGCCGGACATCTTGAAGGTGAAGGCACGGTTGATGTACCGGTGATTTATGATCCTGAACATCCGCCTTTACATATTGCCGCTCCAGATCACAACAAGCCTGCGTTAACGCATTGGCAAGCCATCGAACATTTTGAAATTCAAGGGCAGGCGGTGACGCGTGTCAAACTTACTCCCATTACAGGTCGTTCACATCAGCTTCGTGTGCATATGCAGTATCTCGGTCATCCGATTGTCGGTGACACTTTGTATGCCACACCAGAGCAGCAACAGTTGATTCCTCGACTGTGCTTGCATGCCGAACACTTGAGTTTTTACCATCCTCAAACAGAGGAACTGGTGGAGTTTTATTATCCTGTTCCTTTTTAAGGTAAAAACTTTTTAATCGTCATCGATTTTGCGCACTTTTTAGTGGGCTTTATGTCAAAATATATTGCTTAAAGACCTATTTTATTGCTCAAATACTCATCAGGTTTTGAGCTTGAAAATAAGTCTCCTCATTTTTAGATAAAGGTGGAAAAATTGCATCAGTTTGCTATTGGTCAGCGTTGGTTATCAGATACAGAAACAGAGCTTGGATTAGGGGTTCTCATTGATGTAGATGAACGATCGGTTAGCATCTTATTCCCGAAGAGTGATGAAACACGTGTTTACGCGCGTAACAATGCACCTTTATCGCGTATTGTTTTTAACATTAAAGATGAATTGCAGGATCAGGAAGGCACCAAGTGGCTGGTTGAATCTTTTGAAGACCGTCATGGCGTAGTGCGTTATAACGTAATCCGTACCCTTGAAGATGGTACTGAAGAACGTAAAGCTTTAAACGAAACCCGTGTTGGTGCGCATATTCAGCTGTCTAAACCGCTTGACCGTTTGCTTGCCAGTCAAGTGGACTACAAAGAATGGTATGACCTTCGTATTGAAGCCTTGATGATGCAAGCCAATATGAAGTCCAGCCCATTACGCGGCATGGTGGGTGCACGTGTTGGTCTGATTCCGCATCAGCTCTATATTGCGCATGAAGTCGGTCAGCGTTTTGCACCACGTGTTTTACTTGCCGATGAAGTTGGTTTGGGTAAAACCATTGAAGCAGGCTTGATCATTCATCAGCAGCTTAAAACCGGTCGTTCTGAACGTATCCTGATTTTGGTGCCTGATTCACTGCAATATCAGTGGATGATTGAAATGCGCCGTCGTTTCAATCTCCAGTTCTCGTTATTTGATTTAACCCGTACCGCGTCAATTAAAGAACATGATCCAGATTTAAATCCATTCTTGACCGAGCAATGCATTATTGCCAGTGTGGATTTAATGGTCGATCACGATGATTTGCGTGAACAGGCTTTAGAAGCCGGTTTCGATCTTCTCGTGGTGGATGAAGCACATCACTTGATGTGGAGCGAAGAAGAAGGCGGTAATGACCGTTACGATCTGGTTGAAGAGCTGGCTGAAAAAACGCCGGGTGTGTTGCTGCTTACTGCAACACCGGAACAACTGGGTGTAGAAAGCCATTTTGCGCGTTTACGTTTACTCGATCCGCAGCGCTTTAGTTCACTCGATCGTTTCCTGGATGAAGAAGAGCAATATCATCAAACGGCAAAAATTGCGGAAGTGTTGATGTCTGATTTGCCTTTGGAACCAGCGCATTTGACTGCCATTGAAGGATTGCTAGGTCATAGCATTCAGGATGAGCCAGAACAGCGTTTCCGTGCCATCCATGAATTGTTAGACCGTCATGGAACCGGTCGTATTTTATTCCGTAATACTCGTGAAGCGATTCAAGGTTTCCCGGGTCGTGACTGTCAGCCTGCTGCATTACCCGCACCAGCTAACTGGTCGAAAGATGGCAAGTTACGTGAACAAATGTGGCCTGAAGAAGTACAGCTGGATGGTGCCTGGATGGAACATGATCCACGTGTGATGTGGTTGATGGAAATGCTGCGTACCCAGCTCAAACACAAAAAAGTGTTATTGATCGCACGTAGTGGGCCAGTGGTTGAAGCTTTAGAAAATGTACTTCGTTTACATGCCGGTATTCGTACTGCGATGTTCCATGAAGGCATGAGCTTGCTTGAGCGTGACCAAGCGGCAGCTTATTTCGCTGAAGAATCTTATGGCGCACAAATTTTACTGTGTTCTGAAATTGGTTCTGAAGGTCGTAACTTTCAGTTTGCCTCTGACTTAATCCTTTTTGACTTACCAGCAAACCCAGATGTTTTAGAACAACGTATTGGTCGTTTGGATCGTATTGGTCAGGAAAACCGTATTCAAATTCATGTGCCGTATTTGATCGGTACAGCGCAAGAGCGCATGTTCCGCTGGTATAACGAAGGTTTAAATATCTTCAGTAATATTTCACCAACGGCACAGACGTTGCAAGAAAACTTCATTGTTAAATTAAAAGACTGTTTATTGGCAGATTTGGGTCAACAGTTTGAAGATTTGCTTGAAGAAGTTAGTGTACAGCGCGAAGCTCTGGAAGCTGAATTGCAGGAAGGTCGTGACCGTTTGCTTGAATACAACTCATGTCGTCCAATTGTGGCACAGGAAATTGTTCAAGCGCTTGAAGACTATGATGACAACACCACTTTGCCGATGTTTATGAAGCGCTTCATGGCATCGACCAATATCGATTTTGATGAGCAAAGCAATGGTACGGTGATCATCAAGCCAACTGATCAAATGCAAGTGCAAGGTTTGTCTTTGGATGAAGAAGGCATGACTGCGACTTTCTATCGTGACCAAGCACAAGTTCGTGAAGATGCGCAGTATTTAACGCTTGAACATCCATTCACTGAAAGTGTGATGGAAATGATTAATACTCAATCATTTGGTAGTACCAATGTTGCACTGTTAAAATCGAATGCACTTAAACAGGGTTCTCTGCTGTTAGAAGTTTGGTTTAAAGTGGATGTGATTGCGCCTAAAGCATTGAACCTGCCTTCAAGCTTGCCACAACAGTTGATTCGTGTATTGCTGAGTGAAACCGGTCAGGACTTGTCTGCCAAGATTGATCCAAGTATCTTAAAACCTTATTTACATCATTTAGATAGCAATAGCTGCCGTCAGGTGGTTAAAGCCCGTCGTGATGTGATTGAACAACGTTATGCACAGGCGCTTGATATTGCTAAAACAGCATTACCAGACTTCAAGCAACAAGCCAAAGAAGTGTATGGCAATAAATGGCAATATGAAATTGACCGTTTAAGCTACTTGAAGCAATTTAATCCAAGCATTCGTGAAGATGAAATTGCACGCCTACAAAAATTCCAATCGGAAGGCATTAGCTTGCTGGATGGTTTATCGGTAACACCAGAAGCCATTCAGGTGCTGGTTGTGGTTAAACCGTAATTTCAAGACTGATTTAAAAAGCACCTTCGGGTGCTTTTTTATTGTTAAAAATTTTATAGCTTCTATTTGTGTGAATTAGGCTAGATTTAGAGCTTGGAATTCGTCTCATGCTAAAATCATCAACACATATTAAAAATATATTAGAAAAATTATGGCTAAATCTTTGGTAAGCATGGGGTCTTTAACCACGCATGGCGGCATTGTATCTGAATGTGAAAATACCTTTATTATTAATGGTATTGCGGTGCATTTGCATGGTATGAAACATTATTGCCCCAAATGCCAAGCTGTGGTGTCGGCAATTGCAGCAGATCAATCAACCGTAGTGCAAGGACGAGGGGTTGTTATTGCCGGAGATAAAACGACCTGTGGCGCAATTTTTCTAGGCAATCAAGCTTTAGTTATTTCAAAGAAATAATCGTAATTGTGTTGAAAAATATTTTTGATGGAAAGAAAGGCTGACTTTGAAGTCAGCTTATCCATGATTTAGTGATTTGAATCAAGCAGGCTTTTCCTTAAGCTATCATCACATGAATACGCTTAATCAGGGAAGAGTATAGCAATATGAAGGATTCATCATTTAAAAAGACAGCCATTCATTTTACTCATGCCAATGGAATTCCTGCACCAAGTTATCAAAAGTTTTTCGCTTGCTTTGAAGATGAATTTGATTTGAAGTCCATTCCGATGATTGGACTGAATCCACAATATCCTATTACTCATGACTGGCGTTATTTGGTCGATCAAATCATTGATGATATTGAACAGCAATTTTCTGGTAGAAAGGTGATCGGTCTTGGACATTCCTTTGGTTCATTGGTCACTTTAATGGCTGCCTATAAACGCCCTGATTTATTTTCACAATTGGTGATTATGGATCCGCCTTTTGTGATTGGTTCAAAGTCAGCAATGTTTGAAATTGCAAAAAAATTAAAACTAAAAGCAATCGATCAATTGACTCCGGCAGGCATCACCTTGAAAAGAAAAGATCACTGGGAAAATCATGAGCAAGCCTATGCTTACATGCGACATAATCCGTTATTTAAACATTTTGATGAAAACTGTTTTCAGGATTTTTTAGCCTGTGGTTTGCAACCAGATCTGAAACGTGGAGGCTTAACTTTGGTAGTACCTAAAAGGGTTGAAGCTGAAATTTTTAGAACGGTACCTGCATGGTGGTGGCGTACGCCAAGGAAAGCACCAACTGTGCCTGTACATTTAATTAGTGCGCAGAACAGTCCATTTTACAAGCAATGTTTTCCGCAAGGGATGCAAAAGACCTATCAGATTAATTATAGTTTGATGCAAGGTGGGCATATGTTCCCGTTAGAACAGCCTGAAAAAACCGCTGAACTGGTTAAACAGATTATTACTCAGCAGAAAACTGTTTAAGAATATAATAAGGATTCAATGTCTCAGGATTAAATCCTTACATATTCAACAATTAACGAATTTGCGCTTCATCCAAATGACGTGCGCCTTCTAAAATCATGCGAATCATAATCATGGTTTGTTCTGCAATTTCTTTACGTTCAGTCATGGGCATATCAATCACTTTTGCACCCATATTAAATACCAATTGGGTAATGGCTTTTGCAACAATGTCAGGATGAAACAATTTACTGTGATTGAGACGTTCCAAGCGAATTAAATCTTCTTGTAGTTCTTGTTGAAAATAATTTAATTGGCGCTCTACTGCTAATTTATATGAAGCAGAACCGGTATAAGCTTCACGGAGTAATAAGCTTAAATTTCCTTCATCTGCATCTAGTTGCTCAATAAAAACTTCGACTGAACTGCGAATAATACTGCTTTGTTTGGACGCTTTTAGGCGTGCCTGATGCAAAATTTGACGCAATACATTGCCTGAACGATCAATCAATTCAATTGCCAGTTCATCTATATCTCTGAAATGTCTGTAAAAACTGTTCGGTGCAATACCCGCTTCACGGGCAACTTCACGCAGGCTTAAGGATGCAATACTTTTTTGCGGACCAATTAAATTAAGTGCAGCTTGAAACAGTTCTTCTTTGGTAATTGTTGCTTTTCGACCAACTGTGCGGATGATCACCGGTTCATGAACAAAATTCTGTTTATCAACAGGAGCATCAACATTTTTTTTGATTGAAGACTGATTCATATTTTTCAAAGGATTAGAGATACCAAAACATTATAGCTGTTGCTTGGTCACTTGGGAAATGAATAGAAACAATACAGATATATATACAAATATATATACATGTGTATAATAATTAAAATTCAATCGCGTGGTGCTTACTATGCATGTGTTAGAAAAAACGAAATCTCCCTTAAGTTCACTTGCTGAAACTGTTATTGATCAGCATGCAGCAAACTTCTGGCTGCAAAAATTTAACCCGCTTTGGTCGTTTAACCAAGCACTGGGGAAAATTGTTCAAAAAGAAAATTCTGCTCAAAATATGGTGAGCTTAACCATTCAGTTCAATCGTCATTTTGAGGTTGGGCAAGCCGGACAACATCATCCGATTTTTGTAGAAGTTAACGGTATTCGCTATGAACGCAGCTACAGTTTGACTCAACTTGATTCTCAACATGTCTTGTTGACGGTTAAAAAAGTAGATCAAGGTAAAGTCAGCTCTTGGTTGGTTGAACAGTCTAAAGTCGGTGATATCCTTGAATTTGGTCAGCCGTATGGCGATATGCTGTTACCTGAACAGGCTCAACCAATGCTATTGCTTGCTGCGGGTAGTGGTATTACCCCAATGTTGAGTTTACTAAAAGCACTCTCTAAAACAGATCGAATGGTTCAAGCGCCAATTCAGTTGATGTATTGGGTGAAAGAATATGCCGATGTGGCTTTTAAGGCACGTTTTGAGCAACTTGCTGAACAATATCCCAATTTTTCATTTCAGGTTTTTTATACTCAAGAAGCCGATGCTGGCGAACGTTTAAATCAAGCTCATGCTGCATTGGTGGAAAACCTTGAAAATAGCGTGGTGTACGCATGTGGTCCATCCGGATTTGTCGCACAGGCTGAACAATTATTTGCACATGCGCAAAGTTTCAAGAGTGAAGCTTTTAGCATGACGCCGGTAGAAAGTTCTGAAACTGGCTTTGTCAATGTAACCTTACTGAAATCGAAAAAAGTGTTGGCTATTCCAAAAGGCCAGTCGATTTTAGTAAGTCTAGAACAGCAGAATGTTAAACCTACTCATGGTTGCCGTATGGGCATCTGTAATAAATGTGTCTGCAATAAAGTTGAAGGTTCAACTAAGAACTTGGTGAATGGTGGTCAAAATTCAGAACCTGGTAATTTATTAAAAATTTGTGTCAATTCAGCACAGTCTGATCTTGTTATTGATTTATAAGTGAGTCAAATATCATGAATATGCCCGTAAAAATAGAATATTTTAAAAATCCTAAAAATGGTGAGCTCACTCAATCTCAATTAGATGGATTGGCACGTGAGTTAGATGCCATTAAACAAGAAGTTCTCGATGATATTGGGGAAAAAGACGCGAAATATATTCGTCGTGTTTATTCAACGATTCGTTATGCTTCTATTGCTGGACGTGCCTGTTTGTTTGCCGGTTGGTTCCCGCCAGCATGGGTTTTAGGTACTGGTTTGCTCGGTTTTGCCAAAATCATGGAAAACATGGAGCTGGGTCATAATGTCATGCATGGTCAATATGACTGGATGAACGATCCAAAATTCCATGGTCCAACTTACGAGTGGGATATTGTCGGTACAGCGGATAACTGGCGTCAAACCCATAACTATAAACATCATACCTATACCAATATTAAAGGTATGGACGATGATATCGGTTATGGCTTGCTTCGACTTTTCCCGGAACAACGCTGGAAACCCGGCTATCTTTTACAACCGATTTATGCGATTCCATTTTGCTTGTTGTTCCAATGGGGCGTAGCAATTCAAAATCTTGAAATTGGTAAAGTCTTGAAAGGGCGTAAAACCAAAGAACAAGCGAAAGAAGAATGGCGTCCGATGCAGCGCAAAATCACTAAACAATTGTTTAAAGATTATGTGTTTTTCCCACTCATTGCAGGCCCTGCGGCTTTACCTGTGTTGACTGGGAACCTGGTGGCAAATGGTATTCGTAATATTTGGACCTTCAGTATTATTTTCTGTGGTCACTTCACTAAAGACGTTGAAGTCTTCCCGAAGAAAGTACTTGAAAATGAAAGTCGTGGTCACTGGTATATGCGTCAGATTCGTGGTTCATCGAATTTAACTGGTTCAGAAGCATTCCATATTTTAACTGGTCATTTAAGTCATCAAATTGAACATCATTTATATCCAGATGTTCCGGCACGTCGCTATCGTAAAATGGCACCTAAAGTACAAGCAGTATGTGAGAAATATGGTTTAAATTATAATAATGCCAATCTGTTTAAGCAGTATGGTAGCGTGATTAAACGTATTGCTAAGTATGCATTTCCATTTAAGAAGTAATATTCAGCATTAGTCATCATTTCTTTTTGATTTGTAAGAGTGTCAAGTATCTATACTTGACACTCTTTTTTATTTAGAAGAATAATAGATAGGACTTTTTTAATGATAAATTTTAAAATAAATATATAATTTGCTTATAATTATACCTAAGATGCATTCTTTGAGATTTATGCAAAATATGTCTCATGGTAGGTCGTAGAATTGTGTTGTTTTTTGATTAGTTATTGTAACTTTCGATTAAAGAATTTTGTTAAAAAACATTGATTTTGAGCACTTTTACCTATTGTCAAAAAGTAAAAATATAGGACTGTAATTATACCCCCTAGGAGTATGTTTAATAAAGCAGCATTTCTTAATTGCTAAGAAAATTAAATGAATAAATCCCTAATATTAATCACTAGAAAGTAATTGATTTTAATTGTTTTATTATTATTTTTTGCTTAAATTAAATTATGTTAAGGTTTTGTGAATAAGTAAATGTAAATAATAATGATTATTAAAATATAAATTAATTGATTAACAATTAAAAAATAATGATCATTTTTACAAACTATAATAAAAGCGGGATGTGTTAATTTTTGTATATAAATATGCCATTTGGTATAGGAAAGAAAAATGCATAAAAAACCGTCTTTAATAGCGCATAAATTTAAATCTGGTTTTACTCTCTATTAATCTATTCGACCAAATCAAAATCTATCCGCTACATGTAATTACCAAAATCTAAAAACCCACAAGCAATTGTGGGTTTTTTATGCACGTAAATGCAACTAAGCCAACTTTTTACAGTTAATAATTTCAGGCAAATGATTATGTTTACCCACCATATAGGCATGATCAGCAAGCGCAAGCATTTCATTATCTTCCATACTATTGCCATAGGCGTAAATTACAGAATAATGATCTAAAGAATACTTTTCTAAAATTCGTAGCTTTTTTTGTTCTGAGCTACAGTCTGGAGTTGTGTATTGTCCAGTATAACTATTATTTACTTGTTCAGTCTGAGTGCAAATTAAATCAATATTTAATAAGCTACAGACATGTTTAAGATAGACATCAACTGATGCTGAAACCAGTACAACTTCATCACCTAAAACTTGATGCTGTTTAAGTTGTTTCAGTAAGGGCGGATTTAATTGAGATATTAAATTTGCTGCATATTCCTGCGCAATTTGCTCTAACTCTAGAACATCAGCATTGCTAAACATTGCACGAAACAATTTGGAACGCATGGCATGTGCAGGGTAGGCATTTAAATAATAGGCTTGAATCCAAGGGAGGATTTTAATGCCTTGTTTGACGATATGTCGTTTGGATAAAGCATAGAAGATAAACCCTGTGAAACTATCTTTTTTACATAGGGTTCCATCAAAATCGAAGAGCGCTAAATTTTTATTCTTTTTGCCCGTTGCATACATGATTGATATCTTCCATTTACGCGTGTTGCAAACCAGTTGGTATTATATTCGCGGCTCAGTTTAGGTCCCGAAATGACTACTTCAGGCATGATCGCATAAATAGGGTCTTTGCCTGTTTTCTCATGATAGAGCTTGGTTACAGCACGATAGGTGGCGGTATCTTCAAAATCTTTTTCTTTCTCTTTCTTTAAGTCCGCACGAATTTGTCGAGGTGTGACTAAGATATTGTTGGCTGCAAACACACTAATCAGTTCGCGTTCAGACTGACTGGCTGCAGAACGGATTGAACCCTCTTTAGTATAAAGCAATAAGTCGCCATCCAAGTCTAGCTCAGCTGCCGTTAAATCATTCAGCATGCTTTGAAAGGCAGCATTGCGACTTGAATACATGCCAGAGTTATAATCTGCAAAACGATAAATCGCTTTGTCATAATCGGCAGGGTACATCATTAAACGGTGAATGCCGTAATACAAACCGCCATATTGGCTATATAAGTCGGTACGTAATTCGGCCATGTTGCCGCCTTGACGTTTGTGTTCTTTAGCATAACCGATATGAACTTGCATTGAGCCCAATGTGGTAATTGGATTTAATTTTTCACCAATGTCCTGTCCAACCAGTTTAGCTGCACCTGTGAGTGCACTGACATGATAATGCTTTGACATATAGGCAAAAATTTCACGATATAACTCATCCAATTCACGTTCAGTTTTTACCCGACGCATTTGGCTTAAATAGTTATCTTCAGGGCTGGGCTGGTTTTTTAAGACTTCCTGAAAATAGCCTGCCATTGTTCCGCCCAAAGCATCACCCAATTTGCTTTTAAATTTTTCATCCAAACGGTCTTGAACTTCTTTAACTGCCTTGACACCTAAACCGGGAACTTGTGGGTCAGCGACAAAGTTAGACTCTTGATCTACGACGGCCACAATACTGCAAATATTCTCCTTGGTTTGGGGAATATCGAGCTGGTCTGTAATACTGTAAATATCTTTGGCCCATGAGCTTCGGTCATTGACACGCGGTGGAATCAGACGCTTGATTTGATCTTCTTCTAGAGTCGGTTCGTTATTTTTTGACCACCAAGAATTATCTCCACATGCCACTAAACTAAGAGACAAAGCCAGAATACTCAAGGATTTAACATGAGATGACATAACAAGAGTTTTTT
Source organism: Acinetobacter sp. ANC 5378 (assembly GCF_013004315.1). Classification (NCBI taxonomy): domain Bacteria; kingdom Pseudomonadati; phylum Pseudomonadota; class Gammaproteobacteria; order Moraxellales; family Moraxellaceae; genus Acinetobacter; species Acinetobacter sp. ANC 5378. The sequence continues at coordinate 5,811 of NZ_JABERK010000094.1, read as the reverse complement.
TCATAATGATGAAAACATATTCCAAAAGGATGAGCCAATACAGTAGATGCAGTATACTATGCCGGTCGAAAAAGTGATGAATTTATATGTATATTGGTCCATATCAGCTGTCAAATAATTTAATTGTTGCTCCCATGGCAGGTGTTACGGATCGTCCATTTCGGACGTTGTGTAAATATTTTGGTGCTGGCCATGCCGTCAGTGAAATGATGACCTCAGACCAAACCTTGCGCATGAGCAAGAAAAGTTTGTATCGTGCCAATTTTGATGGTGAAATCGCACCTATATCTGCACAGATTGCAGGTTCAGACCCAGCCGAGCTTGCTGAAGCAGCACGTTATCAAGTCGCCAATGGGGCACAGATTGTTGATATCAATATGGGATGTCCGGCCAAAAAAGTCTGTAATAAATTAGCAGGTTCTGCATTATTAAAAGATGAAGATCTGGTGGCACGAATTTTAGATACGGTAGTTGCGGCAGTAGATGTTCCTGTGACTTTAAAAACCCGTTTAGGATATCTAAATGGGCATGAAAATATCTTGCGGGTTGCCAAGCGTGCCGAAGAAGCCGGGATTGCCGCATTGGCACTGCATGGTCGTACCCGTGAAGATATGTACTTGAATACGGCACGTTATTCTTTGATTAAAGAAGTCAAAGAAATGTTGAATATTCCAGTCATTGCCAATGGCGATATCGACAGTCCTGAAAAAGCCAAATATGTGCTCGATTATACGGGGGCGGATGCTGTGATGATTGGACGTGCAGCACAAGGTCGTCCCTGGATTTTCCGTGAAATAGCACATTATTTAAAAACAGGTGAACAGCTGGCTGCACCCAGTATTGCTGAAGTGAAAGATGTGTTATTGGGACATTTATCTGAACTTTATGATTTCTATGGTGAATACTCAGGTTGCCGTATTTCTCGTAAACATATTGCTTGGTATACCAAAGGTTTACGTTCAAGTAATGAATTCCGCCAAAATATGTACAAGGTTGAAAGCACGGCTGAGCAGTTTAATGTCGTAGACGACTATTTTAACCAGCTTCTTGCTCAAGGTGAAATTATGAGTGATGTGCAAGTTGAACAGGTCAATCTACTTGAAACCAAATAATGATCGAATAGTTTATTTTCAATAAAAATTGAATAAAAAACCTCTCAACTGAGAGGTTTTTTTATGGCTGATATAACCTAAGTGATTAGGCCTGACTCATTTCCAGAACCAGTTGGTTAATTAAATCGGCAGCTTCTATTTCTCGAATCTGAGCTACATTGGTTCCTGCCCAAAATGCACCAAAACCATGATCGCCTTGAGCTGTTGCTGCTGCATTGAGTTGTTTGCCCAAGTCATAGCAATATGGATAGGTCGCAACAAGAGGGCGCTCAGGGCGATCCACTTGGGTATGCCAGTGATTAATTAAGCCTCGTGCAGGGCGACCAGAAATACTTGTGCTAATTTGGGTAATCGGTTTGCTAAACAGTGCTTTTCGATATGCAGCATTGGCGTTGGAGCTTTTACATTGCACAAATGCCGTCCCAAGTTGAACGGCTGCTGCCCCTAATTTGAATAAGAGTTGAGCCTGCTGTCCATTCATGATGCCGCCAGCAGCAACAATAGGTAAAGTACAATACTGTTTTAGCAATTGAACCAAATCAGACGTTTTAACCGCACTGTCAAATGTTTCGTTAAAAATACCGCGATGTCCGCCCGCTTCAATGCCTTGAGCAATAATGACATCAATACCAGCCGCTTCAATTTCAAGCGCTTCAGCCAGATTGGTCGCTGAAACCATGGTGATAATACCCGCTTGTTTTAAGGCCTGAATTTGATGAGGATGTGGAATACCAAAGTGGAAACTGACCGCTTTAGGTTGTGTCTCTAAAACTAAATTTAAATAATCATCATGATCTAAAAAGCTCGGATAAATACATTTTAATTCTGTTGGTGGAACAGCATGATACTTCTCAAATTGCGGTGCTAAATATTGAATCCATTGCTTTGTAAGCTCGTGGTCGAGTTCTAAACTTTGATGACAAAAGAAATTCACCTGAAAAGGTTGGTGGGTCAGTACTTGAGTTTCTAAAATTTGCTGGCGCGCCGTTTCAACAGAACTTGCACCCAAACCAAGTGAGCCTAAGCCGCCTTGATTGGAGACTTCAGCAGCCAATTTTGGGGTGGAAACACCTGCCATCGGGGCAAGGAAAATAGGATGTCTAATATCAAGTTGTTCTAATAAAGTCATATTTAGCTCCTGCTGATTTATATTACTTTGCCCAAGCCCTGAAAATTAAGCAAATAATATTCGTTATTTCCTCAAGAAATGAAATGACATTTTTTGCTTGCTTATACTCATGGCGCCCTATAAATGAAAAGTCAATCTAGAGGGATATTTCAGGCATAATGTGGTGTTATATGATGTGACTATTGGGCAAGTTATGATGAAGCCGTTAATTTTTGTGACTTTAATTTCAAGTTTATTATTTTCAGCATGTTCAAGCTCTGAACAGCATAAAACACAGATTGATCCGCAGCAATACAAAGTTCAGGATGTTGCAAGTTTACAACAGCGTTTTGAGACGTTAAATCAACAGTTATCTAAAAATTATCAGGCATTTAAAAAAACCAATAATATTGCCTTTTCAGATCAGTCTGTACTGGATGTCAATCAACTCAAAACATTAGATCAGAATGCAGTGAGCCGGACGTCGTTAAAACCGGTCAAACAAGCCTATTGTGACATGATGAATGGGTATTTTGCGGAGATGTATCATTTGGGCAATCAAAACCTGAATTTAATCGGGCAAGTCCAATTACCTAATATGCAAGCTGAAGACTTGACTAAAATTTTTGCAAATGCAGATCAGTTTTATGATTTTATTTTAAGTAACTATACAACATACCGTCAGGCACAAGAAATAATGGGCTATGGTTGTAATTTAAAAGCCGCTTTAAACTAAATTTTAAAAATAGAATGTATAAAAAAGCCCATCACGTGACGGGCTTTTTAATTTCAGTATTTTAGAATTAACAACCGGTTAATTTTTCAGGTTGTGGGCGTTCGTCGGGGAAGAAAATTGGACGAAGTTTGACGCCAATGCTGTTACCGATAAAGGCGAAAATCAGCCATAACCAGCCATGTAAACTACCTGATGCAATACCACTGAAGTAAGCACCGATGTTACAGCCATAGGCCAAACGTGCACCGTAGCCTAATAATAAACCACCAACAACGGCAGCAATTAGTGAGCGTTTTGGAATATTGAAGTTAGGAGCGAATTTACCCGCCAGACTTGCCGCCAATAATGCACCCAGCATAATGCCGAAGTTCATCATTGAGGTAATATCGAACCATAATGATTCAGACAAAGCTTTGGCATTCCCCGGTTGTTGCCAGTAAGCCCAAGAGGCCACATCTACACCCATAAAACTGGCTGATTTTGCTGCCCAAACGGCAAGTGCAGAAGTTACGCCCCAAGGACGACCAGCTAAAGCTAAAGTTGCAAAGTTCAACAAGGTGAGGATGATCCCACCCCAAACCAATGGCCATGGACCACGTAGGAAACGCTTTAAACCTTGAGTTTGCGCTTGAGGTTCGACTTCAAGTGAACCATGACGTTTTTTCTCAAAATGAATGGTTGCAAATGCAATCGCAGCAAATAGGATAAAACTGACGATTAAAGCAGGGATAACGCCTAAGCTTGAAACAATGGAAATGGGTTCAAGGTGAGGGAGGTTAAACCACCAGTCCAAATGCGTGGTTGCAATTAAAGAGCCGAGGCAGAAGAAAAACAGCGTTACGATCATACGTGCACTGCCGCCGCCTACTGTATAGAGCGTACCGGAAGCACAGCCACCGCCTAATTGCATGCCTATACCAAAGATAAAAGCACCAATCATCACTGACATCGAAACAGGGCTGATATTACCTTTGACAGGATTGCCAAATAACTCACCTGCGCCTAAAGCAGGGAAGAATAGTAATACAGCAAGACCGAGCATGATCATTTGCGCACGCAAGCCACGACCACGACGTTCTTTAATAAAAACACGCCAGCTGGAAGTAAAACCAAATGAGGCGTGATAAAGCGTCATGCCTAAGGCACCGCCAATGAGGAATAATAAGGCTTGATTCAGCCCAACAACTTGATAGGCACCAAGCGTACCAACCAACAATAGAAAAAGAGCAACCCAAATCGACAGATTTGATCGATTGGATTTTGCAGCAATAACAGACATGGGAGAATAAAAATAACGAAATGAATCGGGGTATTTTAGTCGATTCTTCAACTATATATATTATTAAAACTTATAGATTATAAGTATTTTAATTGAGAATAATTGATTTTATATATTGGTAAAATAAATAATAAATTCATTAAAATGTAGAAATATTAAATAAGAAACTAATGGTGCTGGCAAATGCCATAGCGAGAATTCCCTAGAGGATAACCTGTAAAATGTTTTTCGTTATGAAAATAATATGACAGGTAAACATGCTTTTAAAAAGTATTGGCACTTCAACCCTATAAAAATGGAAAGGTAAAAGCAAGATGGGTAAAAATAAAAAAGCTCCTGACAAGGAGCTTTTTTATTCAATAAATTAAATTATTGTTGGGCTTTTTCTTTCACATCTGCAGCGCCTTTTTCAACAGCACCGGCAGTTGCTGCAGTGGCTTCTTTAGCTGTTTCTTTAACATCTTTTGCAGCAGCCTCAGTTTTTGCAGCAGCTTCTTCACCTGCAGCATCAATTTTAGCTGTGGCTTCCTCAGTTGCAGCCTTGGTTTTTGCAGCCGCTTCATCAGCCGCTTTGGTAATATCATGACCTGCTTGATCTGCAGCATTTTGCATATGTTCGCCAGTGGTCGCACCAGTTTCAGGTGCCTTATCTTTATTACAACCAACTAAAGCAACAGTAGCAGCAAGACCTAAAGCAACAAGTAATTTATTCATTTTCATATGTCCTTAGAATTATTTTACCCATATAAATGGGATAGTGTGAATATAATCAAAAAGCCCTTTAAACAACGATCGAAAATTGTTGATTAAATGTAATGTTTGGTGAAAAAACTCGAGTTAAAAAAGGCTTATATCTTTGGATAGATATAAGCCTATGTTTATTTTATTCAAATTTAACTGTTTGGATGATGCAGTTATTGCCCCGAACGGATGATGTAATCGAATGCTGAGAGAGATGCTTTCGCGCCTTCACCCGTTGCGATGATGATCTGCTTGTACGGAACCGTAGTACAGTCACCGGCAGCAAACACCCCCTTGACGTTGGTTTCGTTGCGTTCGTTAATCACGATCTCGCCACGGTTGCTTAATTCAACTTTAGAGGCTTTCAGGAAATCCGTGTTTGGCAACAGACCGATCTGAACAAAGATCCCGGCCAGTTCAACCGTGTGTTCAACATCGGTGGCACGGTCTTTGTATTTCAATGCTGTCACCTGTGAACCGTCACCGACCACTTCTGTAGAAAGTGCATTCATGATTACCGTGGTGTTGGGCAAGCTGTTGAGTTTGTCTTGTAATACCTGATCGGCACGAAGTTTGGTATCGAACTCAACCAAGGTGACATGCTCGACAATACCCGCCAAATCAATTGCCGCTTCTACACCCGAGTTCCCGCCACCAATCACCGCAACACGTTTTCCTTTGAACAGTGGACCGTCACAGTGCGGGCAGTATGCCACACCACGGGTTTTATATTCCTGCTCACCCGGAACATTCATTTCTCTCCAGCGTGCACCGGTCGACAGAATGATGGTTTTTGATTCCAGCTTGGCACCGTTTTCCAAAGTCACTTCAACCA